>CAXXJD010000002.1:0-15776 GCA_963665845.2 Candidatus Poribacteria bacterium | reverse complement strand
GCTATAGGCTTCGGCAAAGTTTGGATTGATCTCTATTGCCTTGGTATAATTTCCAATAGCCCCGCCAAAATAGCCGTCTTTGGCAGACGATGCGCCTGCGCGAAGGAGAGACTCGGCTAGCAGCTCCTTGATGTCGGAGGGCAACAGGATATCATATTTCTGCTCAAAGTCGGCAACGTTGTTATACTCAGAAAACAAAAAATCGACGGTATACACATGATTCTTGTTGGCAATTACGATGTCAGATTTAGCTTCCTCCCAATTTCCGGTTGAATCCGCTATTTTTAACGACGCTAATATGACATTGGAATTATGAAATACTATGTATTCTCCAGGAGATCGATGGTAGTTTTTATTATCTGCCATCGCATTTACAGATTCAATCATAATACGCCTAGCGTTAGAATAATCGCATTCTTTGAAATATATATCGAAAATTCTAGAATATAATTTATATTTCCTATAAAGACTGATATGAGGGTGATTTACGACTTCCATATAGCGCTGAAAAGCTTCTTCCGATTTGCCTTCTTTTAATGCTTCATTAGCGCGTTCCCACAGATAGTCAAGTCCGGACACACTATACGATTTATCATGCGCATTTCTGCTGCGCAAATCCATCAATATCTGGAAATATAGTTCTTTCATTAATCCCGACTATATTATCCAAAGATGTCAGAATGTCTCGTTTTTGTTTTCCCAGAATCACACACTCGTTTTCCACCGTTATATCGTCATCTCCAAATACAAACACGGATTGCTGGGCGGAAATGCGGTTGTTCAGAGGCTTAGGTTCCCATTGATACAGCGAATATTTTCCGTGTTCATCTTTCTTGAAAAAATGATCAATATTCCCGCGTATCGATTCGGGTGTGATTTTTTCGAAGCGTCCGGACACAGCGAAAACCTTGCCGTTACTCTCATCTTCTGGCTTCATTTGCCACCACGAATCTTTGGAACGCATCTCGCATGCAAACCAAAGAGCTGCAAGAGCGTTGCGCGTAAAAATCGATAAGGCAAGTCGCGGCACCTCGATGCTGAAGCTCTGCCAGCAATTCCAAATCCGAAAGGCGATTTCCATCTTTCAGGTCATGTCCTCGGAGACGCGCGTCTTCGATCAACTTCCGACTCATCCTGAGAAGATCGTCCGGACCGTTATAGGCGTCACCCAAACGGCGGCAAACAGACGCCTCGATTTCATAAGTCTCTTTTGAATGTCCGCGGAACAGATAATTTCCTTTAAATTGCTCTGCCCACTCCATAAACTCGGTCAGGCTTGAAATAACGCGAGGCTCTTTTTCGTTCATACCGCGGCTCCAATCAATACGCTAGCAACTTTAGCATGCCCGACAGCGAATGTCAACGCGGGTGGTTTCGGCGGCGCCTCTGGATTCCCGCACGTTTTACCGCAAGGGCGGGAATGGACGGCCGGTGAACTTAGCGGGCGCGCCCCCGCGCGCTCTTGCCCTCCTGCATCTGAATCCCAAGTCGAAGTCTAGTGCGCAGATACTCCATGCCCCGACTGCCTTTCTTTCGGTTGCAGTCGCCGCATAGCAGTTGGAGGTTGTCGATATGGTCGGTTCCGCCCTTTGACTTGGCGATGATGTGATCCAGTTCAAGATGGCGCGCTTCAAAATGGACGTCGCATCCTGCGCAGTCGCCCCGACTGCTCGCCGTATAAAGTTTTCTTGTGAGTCGCGGGTCGGGGAAGCTTGCCTAGGTCAGTACGTTTCGGAATGTCGCTGCGGTGGACGATGTCTTTGAACAACCCCTGCCGCTCTTCGATGCGCGACACGACCAGCTCGGATGCCTTTGGGCTGATGTCAATACCCGTCCAGTTGCGGCCCAGGTCCTCGGCTGCGACCAACGTCGTTGCGCAGCCGCAAAACGGATCCAGAACAAGATCGCCCTCATTGGACGACGCCTTAACGATGCGGTTCAGTAACGCGAGAGGCTTCTGCGTCGGATAACCTGTAGCCTCTTTGGATCCGCGGTGTTTTTTAACAACGGGTATTTGCCAGACATCTTCAGGAATTTTGCCCTTACTCGCCCCCTCGCCGCCGAGGTATGTTTTCCCGCCGATTGTGCGCGGCGATTGGTATCGGCGAATCGAGGCGGCTTTCAGCGGAATGCGCACATCGTTGCCGTTGAAGACCGTCTCCCCTCCGTTGCTGTAGCAGATGATGATGTCATGCTTTTTGGGAAAGTATTTTGTACTTCGTCCAGGAGAATCTGGATAGAACCAGACGATCTCATTTCTAAAATTCTTCCGTCCAAAGATGGAGTCCATCAGCAGCTTCAGATAGTGGCTCATCGTCGGGTCGCAGTGCAGGTAGATTGAACCGGTCGGCTTCAAGATCCGCTTCATTTCCAGCAGACGTATTGCCATGTAAGCGAGGTAGCTTTTGTCCGAGTCGCTCATCGCGGCGAGCAAGACCCGATGCATCGCCGGATAACTCGATTCCATCAGGTTGATCCATTCGACGTCCACATCCTCCAGCGACCATGTGTCTTTGAATTCAGCGCCCGCCGCCTTTGATCCGATCGGCGCGGCGTAGTCGCGTTTGCTGTTGAAGGGCGGATCAAGGTAGATCAGGTCGACGCAGGCGGAGTTCATGCCGCGCATGATGTTCAGGTTGTCGCCTGTCCACATGGTTCGACTGGCAAAGTTGGCGTTCGTCATGGTTGAATGCTTTCGCTCGTCATAGGGGCGCTGGACGCGGTTAGTATAACGCGCGCGCTGGAGGACATCAACGGAAGCGGGAACTTGATTGAGCGATCAAAATCAAGTATCATCATAGCGTCAACCTTACGCAAGCAAAGGACGCTTTATGCGCTCTCTTTTTTCTTGGGCGGCTGCGGCTCTCCTCTTTGGAAGCGGCGCATTCGCCTATGCCGACATTCGAGTCGTCGGCGCCGACGACCATGGCCTGAACGTTGAATTCACGTTGAACAACCTGCGCGAAAGCGGCAGCTCATTCACCTTTGACGGAGCCGTCCCCGGCAAACCTTACGCCGCGGCGGCGCTCGCCCTCCCCGCTGATTCCAAACCGACAGCGCTTGTTCTCTCCAAGACGACGCGGCGCATTCCTCTTAGCCGATTTCCGAAGGCGCAGGATCTCCCTGAAACGTACAGCCCCGCGTTAGTCTCCGTCCGCGCCGCCGGCTATTTCCGCGACCAGTATCTCGGCGCGCTGCAGATACGCCCCGCCGCCGTAGACGGCGCCGACCTTGTCGTCACGGAAAGATGCAGCGTCCGCATTGAGTTCGGGGCTTCCGTCTCGACAGTTCCCGGTCGGGTTCGGGAGAAAACGCCGCGGTCTGAAACGATGCAGACATCCATGGATCGGCTGCTGCTCAACAGCCGGCAGGCGGAACGGCTGCGCGTCGGGCGCGCGCGTCCGCGGATGGCTCCCTCCTCAACGCAAGAGGACGACAGCTTAAGGCGCGTCAAAATACTGGTTGTGCAGACAGCGCTGCACCGCATTTCGCCAAACGCGCTGCGTTCTGCGGGGGTTGACCCTGACAGCATCGATCCGCACACCTTTAGACTGACGCGCCTTGGCAATGAGGTCTCCATTGATATAACGGACAAAAACGAAAATGGACGCTTCGATGACGCGGATCGCATCTATTTCTTCGCCGAACGGATACCGCATAACCGATACAATTTGACGAACGCGTACTTTCTTGAATGGGGCGGAAAGCAGGGCAGCCGCACCTTTTTAAAAAACGGCAAGCCGAAGACGCTTAACGCGCCGCAGCCGAGAGCGTTCCGCGCGCCCCGTTTTTTTGAAGACAATGTATTTCATGACAATCTCGAAAAGCAGGACAACGACCAGATAGACCATTATTTTTGGACCGGCTTCACCGGCGTCACGCGCAAAACGCCTGTGGTGTACGACTTCACAGACGAAGCGAACAACATCTCGGCGCAAGCCGTCTTCCGCATCCTGCTGCATGGCGGACAAAACTCAAACGACCCGCATGAGTTCTCCATCTATATCGGGCAGAACCGCATCGGACGGCTCAACTGGAACGGGCAAAAGTCCCGATACGGCGAGTTCTATTTTCCGCAGCGTTTTGTGGCGGAAAAGACAGGTTTCACCTTCACCTCCAACGACGACAACGGCACCGAGGCTCGAGCGAACAACTACGACATCCTGCTGGACTGGTATGAGATCGATTACTGGCGGCGGATGGAGTATTCGCGCGTGTAGAGCCGAAGGGCGCGTATATATCGGAGCGTCTTTATCCCGAACCGGAGCCAGGGCCGGTTCTTTTCAGGGTGGAGGCATGCCCGACGCCGTTTCCGCTGATCTATCGAATCGGCGGCGACGGAAGTTTAGAAACGAGATTCGCCCAACTGGATGCGCAGATCGACAATGCCGATCCGAGAACCTACACGGTCTCTTTTTGAAGACGACCTGACGGAAGCCGGCGCAGTTTGCCGTCGTTCGTCCGGGAGGATGTGAAAACGCCGTTTGCGATTTTGCCGGCTCCGCGCAGCGGTCTCCGCAGCCCGTCCATCAAGGGAAACTATCTCATCATTGCGCATCCCGTCTTCATGAACGCGCTGGACGAGCTGAAGGAGCATCGGGAGAACCAAGGCTTCCATGTCGTTGTCGCCAACATCGAAGACATTTACAACGACTTTAACCATGGGCGTTTCAGCCCCTTCGCTATCAAAACCTTTTTGCGCACCGCGTATCAAAGCTGGGAGATTCCGCCGGAATATACGCTGCTTGTCGGGGACGGGCATTACAACTATAAAGGGGACAACTCCGACTATTTTATGCGCCAAGCCAACCCTGAAATCGTCGACGGGTACCCAAACTTCATTCCGACGATCCATGGCTGGTCGGACGGAGGGCTTGAAGGCGGCGGCGAGACCCCGATGGACCACCGCTTCGCCACCATCGAAGGGAAAGACAAGATTCCCGACCTTCATATCGGGCGTCTGCCGATCCACACCGTCAGCGAGCTGCGCTCCGTCATTCAGAAGATCATCGCCTACGAAACGGAGAGCGGACCCAACCCCGAATGGCGCTCCAGAGTGATTCATATTTTCCGACAACCGCACCACCCACAACGGCGATCATGTGTTCCGAACCAGCCGAGAGGAGCTGATACGCGAACGGACGCCGCCGGGGTATGACGTCAACAAGATCTACCTGCGGGACAAGGCGCCCTCAAACGGAAAATGGGACCCGCCCGAAGAGGAGACCCTGCCGTCCAGCCGCGAGGCTAAAGACCGCATCGTCAAGGCGGTCTCCGAGGGGGCTTTGCTTCTGGGAGTACGCGGGGCATGGCGGGCGCAGCGTCTGGGCGGACGAGGACATCCTGCGCACCGAAGACATCCTGCGTATGCGCAACGGCGCTCGGCAGCCGCTCGTCATCGCCACAACATGCCTCATCAGCGCCTTCGACTCGCCCGAGCAGATCGGGCAGCGCTCTATGGGCGAAGAGTTTCTTCTGCGAAGCGGAGCCGGGGCGTCGGCGGTAATTGGCGCGACGCGCAAAACCTACGCAAACTGCAACATCGACTTCGACAACATCTTCTTCCCGATACTGTTTCATCATCCCTCCAACCGAATCGGCGAACTGCTGACAACGGCAAAGATAGAAGCTGTTCTGTTTGCGGAAAACGAGCGCAGCACATACTGCATCCCTGGACTCATGCAGGTACACGCTGTTTGGAGACCCGGCGGCGCCGCTGCGGCGCCCTGACTTTAACGTTGAGGTGAAGGTGAAACCCGAAGCGGTCGATCCGCGCCAGCAGCTGCGCGTTCTTCAAGGTTCGGTACTGAACATGGCGGTTGATCCGCCGATGAAGGCAGCCGATTTTGACGGTCAGATGCGCATCGAGCTCGATTTTCCGAACAACCTTGACCCGTATCCGCGCAACGACAGCCCCGCTGTTGAGCATACCGTTCCGGTGATCGGGGGGGAATTTCTGGACAGTCCGCAGCTGACGATTCCCGCCGATCTGTCCACATGGGGGGAGGCGTCGGCGCGCGTGTTTGCGGAGTCGCATGACGGAAAACAGACCGCCGTCGGCGGCGCCTGGTTTTCGATAGGGCAGGCGCGCATCTTGTCGGTGAGCGCGGAGAGGATAGAGGATATGCTTTACATCTCCGCCGAAGCGGTACACCCCGAAGGACCGGACGGCGTCGCCAAAGTTACGGCGCACTGGAAAAATACGGACGACCACGTATGGAAAGAAACCCCCATGCCGCGAAAAGAAGGCGGCTTGTTTGAATCGGTTGAAGGCATCCCGCTGCCGCGTTTCGGCAGAAGCATTCTGTATTATGTCCGGTTTGAAGACGCCGGCGGACGCCCTGAAGTCGTCTCGGAAACGCAGCGGTTCCGTATGCCTGAAGGACCGAATCTGGCGGTGCGGCAGATCGGATCAACGGACATACCGGAGCTGTCTTACGGATTTGACGAAGAGACGCAAAGATGGGTCTTCAGAACGACGGTGGTGAACCTGGGCGACCACCGCCCTGAAATTCCGTTTGAGGTGCTGATCATCAGAGGCTCGGCGGACGCCGACGGCAACGGCGTTTTAGACGCCGATCCGCCGCCGGAGATCCTCGCCCAAGCGGTCGTTCACCCCGACCAGTGGCTGCCGGGCGATCCCGCCTTGGACGAGTGGGAACAGGCGCCGGTCGTTCTGCCTCTGGAAAAGCCGCTCAGCCCCGGCTCTCATTGACATCACCGTCTGGGGTTGACCCTGAAAGACCCGACGACCCGGCGGACACCGCCTTAGGAAAAATCTATGAGTTGAGAGAGACGGACAACGTCACCTTCAAGCCGTTTGAAGTGAGCGACTTTTATATCGGAGAGGACGACGCAACCGCATACAGCCTTGACCGAACGTTCCATATCGACGTTCCAAAAGAGGCGGCGCCGTCTCCAACAACCTTGTCGATCTCGCTGCTTCCGCCGATGGACGGCGATTTATCGGAAGGGGAGGACGCTCCGTATGGGCGCGTTCAATATCAGCGCATCCGAAACAACGACAAGACCGCCTTCGAAGTCAAATTGACCTCCGGCGACACCGCGTTCAAGGCGCCGGCAACGCTGCGCATCGGTTTCAACTATCAGGCGCTCAAGGACGATGTCGCGCGCGACCTTGACCTGCCGTTCAACCCGTTTCAGTGGACTAGCCCAGAGATCGAGAGCCATAAAGAAGCGGTCAAGGAGGCGTTGAGCCTTGTCAGCGTCTACCAGTGGGACGAGGAGCTGGCGGCATGGCGGCGCTTTCCGTCCACGCTGGACCGGGGAGAGGACGGAGAGCCGATCGAGAGCGTACATATCACGCCGCCCCTCTATAACAACCTAGAGAGCTCCAACCTGCGCTTCCATGGAGATATTGAGGTGGACAGCACGATCGGACCTATCGGGAAATGGGCGGTCATGTTCGTTTCGCATCAGAAATACCGCGTGTTGTTTAACGAAGGGGGCGACCACGCCTATATTGAACTCCCCGTTCCAGGGCGGTTGGACGCGCCTTATCAGGACGAGACGGTGTACCTACGGCGGATGCTTGTCAGGAACATCGACCCGGAGGGTCCGTCCAGCGCCGTCTCCAAGCCGGCGCAGCCGGGGAGATGTTCTGACCTTTGAAACGGTCAGCGAAAACGGAATCGTTCAGGCGAAGAATATGCGCTATTCCAACGCCGGCGACGGCTCCGTCACGCTGCAGCTGCGCGCCAATGTGACGGTCAACAACGCGCTGTACGGGGACTGGTTCGTCTTCTTCAAAAGCGATAGCCTGTATGAGATACGGGACGGAAACGGCGATCAGATCCTCAATTCGTCCGGACGCGCGATCCAAGGCTCCGTCAACGGAGTGGAGATCAATGTAGGGAGCATCGGCCTGAAGTTTCAGGCGCTTGAGGGCAACCGCCCGTTTGCGTTCGGCGATCTGGCGCGGGCGCGCATCGGGCGCGTAATGACGATACGCGCCGAAACGGATACCGCCGGCATTTTCACGCTCATGCGGGACAAAGACCTGAATCCGCCCGCCGTTCAAATCTTTGTCGACAACGAAACGCCGGCGGACGGCTCCGTCATTGAGCCGCAGCCGGAGGTTGCCTTTCTGATAACGGACCCCGAACGGCATCGACCCGCATGCGATTCAGCTGCGGCATAAAGCTCCCGGCGCCGCCGATTTTGAAACCGTTTCTCCTGACCAGTATTCGCTTGACCGAAGCCAGATTGTTCAAATGTCGCTGCGGATGAAGCCGGCGCTGTACGTCGGGCAGCATACGTTCCAGCTGCGCGCCGTCGACCTGACAGGGATGGAGGAGCCGGGAGCCGAGTTCAACTTCAAGGTGGAGCGCCCGCCCGATTTTGACCCGCCGACGATCGCTCTCCACAGCGAGCAGGGCGCCGTCAGTCAGAATCATATCTTCACGAAAACGCCGGAGACCTTGACGCTGCAGATCGACGACAATCACATTTTAAGCATGCGCACCCTTCAATTGACCGTCGCGCGAAAAGGCGAAGAGGGGGAAACCCCCCAGAGCCGCTTGCGTATGAATTTCAGCGGCCCGACCCGAAGACGGCGCGCATCTCATGGAGCGCCGACCTGCCGAACGGCGAGTATGAGATCCATGCGTCGTTTCAGGATGTAACCGAGAACGAAGGTTACTTGAGCGGCAGTCCAGAAACGCCGTTCCGATTTTCCGTTGAAGAGCCGACGCGCCTCATTGGGCAGGTGTTGAACGCGCCGAATCCGTTCAGCCCGATCGATCCTGTCACGCGCGGCACCTTCTTCACCTACGCGCTGACGCAGCCCGCGGAATCGGTCACGGTGCGTGTGTACACCTCGGCGGGTCGGCTGGTGAAGACGATTGACGACGCCCCGGCAGAGCGCGGCAAAAATGAGTACCGCTGGGACGGGCGATCCGACGACGGCGAGACGCTCTCGAACGGCGTCTACTTTTATAAGTTCCGGATGGAATCTTGGCATTTTGATCAGAAAGAGGCGCAAGAGCGCCTCGGAAAACTGGTGATTCTGCGTTAGGGCATGGACATGTTGAACGGCACGGGGCGTTGGAAACTGCATCGCTCATGCGGCGCAAAACTGCCGCGTTTCATTTGAGATGACGCTGCGCGCTTTTCTGATCGGGCTTGCGTGGGTCGCCGTTCAGAGCGCGTTAGCCCCGTATAACAATTACGTTCTGCGGAATTCGTCGTTTGGGGGGAACCTTCCGCTCGCTCCGCTTCTGCTGCTGGCGTTTCTCGTTCTGATATGGAACCCCGCCGCCGCAAGATGGACGCCCAAGGCGCGCCTGCGCTCCAGCGAACTCGCGTTCATCTGGATCATGTCCGCCATCGCAAGCGTCCTGCCTCTGCGCGGGTTGACGGCGTTTCTGATCCCGCTGCTCGCATCAACCGCCTATTTCAAAACGCCGGAGAACGACTGGGAAGCGCTGCTGAACGAGGCGATTCCCAGCTGGGCGCGCGTCTCCGACGCTGAAGCGGCGCGCAAATTCTTTGAATCGGCTGACGGCGCCGCCGTCCCATGGGAAGCGTGGCTCAAACCGCTCGGATTTTGGACCGCGTTTGTCCTGCTCTGTTTTTTGTCTTTATACTGCCTGTGCGTTCTGCTGCGCCGTCCATGGGTGGAACGCGAACGGTATTCGTTTCCGCTGGCGCGCGTTCCGATGGAGCTGATGCATACGCCGAACGCCGGCAGAGGGCTTCCGCGCCTCCTCTACGACAAGCGGCTCTGGATCGGCGCGCTCATTCCGCTCCTTCTGCACGGGCTGAACGCGCTGCATGACATGAACCCCGCCGTCCCCGAAATACCGACCCGCTTCCATTTGACGCGCGGAATCACAGGACGCCCATGGGGTACCTTGAACCATTGGCCGGCTCCCGTCGCGATGATCTACCCGTCCGTGATCGGCATCGGGTATCTGCTGCCGTTGGAGATTTCGTTTAGCCTCTGGTTCTTCTTCTGGGCATTCAAGGCGCAGTATGTGATCATCTCGGCGTTCTCGATTCCAATACGTCCATGGACGGCGGCGAGCCGTCAATCGATCGGCGCCATCATCGCCGTCGGCTGTTTGATTGCCTGGTCGGCGAAGGATCATCTTTACCGCGCCGTCAAGGGCGCCTTCGGTTTCGGATCGAACAAGGAAGAGGGGGAATTGCTGTCGCGCCGGCAGGCGGTCGGCGGGTATGTCGGCGGCGCGGCGGGCGCGGCGCTGCTGCTGATATGGGCGGGCGTCTCGGTCTGGCCGGCGCTCGCTGTCATGCTGATCTTCCTGCTCATCTCAACCGTCTTGACATGGATGGTGGGCGAACGGCGGGCTGATGGTGGTTCAAGCGCCGTTTTATCCGTCCGACTGGATCGTCCTGCTGTTCGGGTCCAGGGGCGGTCGGGCGGGGCAGCCTGCCGATACTCGCGCTCCCTGAACATACGCTCATGCGCGCGTGGGAGCAGCTGCCGATGCCGCATTTCGCGCATGGGGCGCGCATCGGACCGGAGATGGGGCTGAAAGGCAGGCATGTGGCGCTGGCGCTGGCGGGGGGCGTTGTGGCGGCGGCGGGAGTGTCCTATGCCGCGACACTGTATCTCGGCTATACGGAGGGCGCGCTCAACTTGGCAAACGGCGGCGGATGGTTCACCCGAACGCCGTTTAACAGGGCGGCAAATCTGATCGACTCGCCGGCGCCGCCTTCAGGGATGGAGGCTGGCTCCGTTGCCCTCGGCGCGGGCGCAACAGCGGCGATGCTGCTCCTGCGCTATCGGTTCGTCGGCTTTCCGCTCCATCCGATCGGGTACGCTGTCGGGGCGAGTTCGGCGCCGTATGTGCTGTGGTCGTCGCTTTTTGCCGCCTGGGCGGTGAAATCGATGGCGATACGCTTCGGCGGCCCGAAGACCTACCATGCCTGGCGCCCGCTTTTTTTCGGGTTGATTCTGGGCGATTATGCGGCGGCGGGGCTGCTGTCGGCGCTCGGTTTTGCGACGGGGCGCGGGAACAACATTCTGCCGATGCAGCTATGACGGCTCTTGCGCGTTGAGAAACCGCTGCGACGCTTTGCGCGCGTTGCCGACGCGCATCGTCCATCCCTGCTGATCGCAATGCTCCAAGAACGGCAGCGCATATTTGCGCGAGGCGCCGGTCAGCTCGCGGAACGCGGCGATGTCCATGCGCTCCTGCGTCTGAAAGGCGGCGCGCAGTTTCTGGAGCGTCTCATCGTAGGTTGAGCGGTGTATCCAGTAACCCGTCCGCGATTTTAACAAGCGCACCTAACTGCGTCAGCGCGTTCACCAGCTCCAAACCGTACCGCTCATGCAGTTCCGCCTCCGAGGGCGCCGCGAGTCCCCGCATTTTGGAGGGCGGCGTTCCAGGTCAGCGCGCAGGGCGTCCGCCGCTTCGTCAAACTCGATCTGACGGCCGCGGAGGAGAGCCAAGTTGCCGTCCCGTTCAACGACGCCCGCTTCGGCAAATCGGTTCAGCGCCCATTCAAACGCCGTTTCAGAGACAGGCGATTCAACCGCGCTGCGAAGTTCGGAGACGCCCATGCCGCCTGCAAGCGGGTTCTGTTCATGGAAATTCTGCAGCGCCGTTTCAATCTCATGTTGAAGCCGCTGAAACCTCTCCGCCTCAATCAGAAACGCGCCGGCTTGAAGCAGCCGCCCGTCCCGCCTCCAGCGCGTCAATCCAGTTTTGCCGCTGACGGCGCCGCATCGGAAAATAGACCGACAGGCTTTCTATCGGAAAAAACGGATCTTGCCCGCGCGTGAGCAGATGCAGCAAGACCGCCTCGTCCGAGTCGCCGCGCATCGTTTGGAGAGCCGTCGGGCTTGCGGGCTTGCTTCGTTTGTAGATCGGGGCGATCGGATCCAGTATGCGTCCGCCGCCGAGTATCCGCTGTACAGAATCGTCGCGTATGAGGAATCGGTCGCCTCGATGGACGAAGATCGGTTTTTCGATTCGCAGCTGCGCGCTTCCCGCTTCGCCTGGGAGAAGCGCCGCATCCTCGGCGAGCGGAACGATACGGCAGAACGTTTCCGCCGTTCCGATATGCAGCCGCGCCCGCGTCCACCGCTCCACGATGCGCGGATACCCGCCGGCGATGCGCAGATCGACATCGATGCGTTCCGCGAGCCTGCCGTGATTCGGCAGCGTAACGACCTGTCCGCGCGCGAGCTGGGAACGCCGTACGCCGGCAAGGTTGAGCGCGGCGCGTTGTCCAGGGTTGGCGCGCGGAACGTTTTCGCCATGCGTGTGGACGCTGCGGACGCGCGCTTCGATCTCTTCAGGCCAAAGAACGACCGACTCCCCCTCTTCAAGACAGCCGCCGCGCAGCGTCCCCGTGACGACAGCGCCGATGCCGTCCAGGGTGAAGACGCGGTCAACCGGCAGCGTCGGGACGCCGTCTTCTTCAGGCTCTTCTTGGGCGGCGCGCATGGCGGTTTCTTCGATGAGCTGTTTTAATGCGTCCATCCCTTCGCCCGTGCGCGCCGAGACGGCAACGGCGGGCATATCGGCGAGGCTGGTACCCTCCAGCGTCTCGCGCGCCTCCTCAAGCGCAAATTCGGTCTCCTCGTCGTCGGTCAGATCGCGCATCGTCAACACAAGGACGCCGCGCCGTATTTCTAACAGGTTCAGCGCCTCCAGATGTTCCCGCGTTTGGGGTTGGACGCCTTCTTTGGCGGAGACCGCCAGCAGTACCATGTCCATTCCATGCGCGCCCGCCATCATCGCATCAATAAACCGCTCATGCCCCGGCACATCGACGACGCCGATGCGCATGCCGTTCGGCAGGTCAAAGTGGGCGAAGCCAAGTTCGATGGAGAGTCCGCGCTCTTTTTCTTCTTTAAGGCGGTCCGTTTCGATGCCGGTGAGAGCCTTGATCAGCTCCGTTTTGCCATGGTCGACATGTCCAGCGGTGCCGAGGATGATATGTTTCATGGCGCCGTTTTCATGGAGTTTTCAAAAGGCGGACGGCGCGGAGCAGATCGCCCTCGTCTGACGGGCGTACCGTGCGGAAGTCGAACCAGAGCCGCCCGCGCTGAATGCGCGCAACGACGGGCGGATCGGCGGAGCGCAGGCGCGCTTCCCAGTCTTCTATGGAGACGCGCGGATCCGCGGGGCGGAGGGTCGCCGCCGCGCTCTGTATCGGAGACATCGGCTGGGCGCCGCTTCCGATTTGCGCTTCGGACGGCATGACAGCAACTTCAGCGGCGCCGTCCATCTCTTGCGCGCATCTCTGGACGAATCGGCGGGCGCGCCGTTTCACCTTTCGCAGAGGCTGCGTCATCTGGCGAAGCATCGGAAGCTCCTGCTCAGGACGCGCGGACGTTTCATAAAGATCCAGAACAGCGGAGAGCGCGGCAAGCGTCAATTTTCCAACCCTGACAGCGCGCATGAGCGGATGCCGTTTGATCCGCTCTATCAGCGCCGCCTTGCCGACCAGTATTCCCGCCTGCGGCCCGCCGAGGAGCTTGTCGCCGCTGAAGGTTACGATGTCCGCGCCCGCGGCGAGGCGGTCGGACGGCGTAGGTTCCATCGGCAACCCGTACTGCTCTAGGCGGATCAGCGCGCCGCTGCCGAGGTCTTCCATCACCGGCAAACCGCGCTGGCGTCCGATCTCGGCAAGCTGTTCGATGGGAGGTTTCGCGCGTGAAACCTTGAACCGCGTAGTTGCTGGGGTGCGCCTTGAGTAGCAGCGCCGTGTTTTCGTTGACCGCGTTTTCATAGTCGCGCGGATGGGTTCGGTTGGTCGTCCCGACCTCGCGCAGCGTTGTTCCCGCCGCCTCCATCACATCGGGAAGCCTGAAGGAGCCGCCGATCTCGATCAGCTCGCCGCGCGAGACGATCGTTTCGCGCCCCTCGGCGAGCGTTTTGAGCGCGATCAGAACGGCGGCGGCGTTGTTGTTGACGACGACCGCCGCTTCCGCCTGCGTCAGCCGTTTTAAAGCGGTTTCGACGCTCTGGTATCGGCCGCCTCTTCCGCCTTTTTGAAGGTCGTATTCCAGATTGACGCAATGGTTTGCCGCCGTTAAAAGCGCGTCTGCCGCCGCTTCAGGCAGAATGGAGCGCCCCAGGTTCGTATGCGTGACCGTTCCGGTCGCGTTGATGACTCGGCGGAGAGGGAGCGTCCGACGCGCAAGGCGGTTTGCGGCAGATTGGGCTGCCTCCTCGGCGGAGAGAGTCGGCGGGTTGTCGGGGCTGTTCAGAATGCGTTGACGCGCGCGTTCTATTTCCTCTTGGACGAGACGCTTTAAAAAACGGCGGCGGAACCGCTTCGCATAAGGCGCCAGAACAGGCTGATTGAGCGCCTCATCGACAACGGGCAGGCTGCGCAGGGCGGATCGCTGGACGTCGTTCATCGCCGTTTCCACAGTTGAGGCATGAAGAGCGCCAGCACGGTAAACAGCTCCAAGCGCCCCAGCAGCATACAGAAAGAGAGCGCGCATTTGCCGAGCGTCGGTATGTGCGCGTAATTGTCGGTGGGACCAACCGTTCCAAGCCCCGGTCCGATATTGAACATCGCCGCGATGACGGAACTCCCGGCGCTGACAATGTCCATGCCGAGCGCCGCCATAAAGCAGGTTGCGACGGCGAAAAGCGCCATAAACAGAAAAAAGAAACCGAGTATGTTTCGCATAATGTCGGGCGAGACGACCCCTGCCGCCGACCCGAATCGCGATGACCGATCTGGGCTTGATGAGCCGTTTCACCTCCACATAACCATGCTTGAGAAGCAGCATCATGCGGATATGTTTCATGCCGCCGGCGGTGGAGCCTGCGCATCCTCCAAACAGCATGAGTATCACGAGAAGCGCCTGCGACAAGGCGGGCCACATCTCAAAGTCGGCGGTGGCGTAGCCGGTGGTGCTGAGGATGGTTCCAACCTGAAACGAAGCGTACCGCGCCGCTTCGGGAAGCGAGTCGTAGACGGCGTTTCGCCGCTGGGGGGGCGCATGACGTTCCATATGATCAGCAGAACGGCGCCGGCAAAGACGGCGGCGTAGAAACGGAATTCGGAGTCTTGAATATGCGCTTTGAAATCGCCGCGTATCAGTTTCAGGTGGAGCGCAAAGTTGGTTCCCGCCAGAAACATGAAAACGAGAATGACGAGGTCGAAATAGAGGCTGTTGTAATGCTGAATGCTTCCGTTTTTGGTGGAGAATCCGCCGGTCGCCATGGTTCCGAAGGTGTGGCAGGCGGCGTCGAAGGGAGCCATTCCGCCCGCCCAGAGCAGGATGAACTCGGCGGCGGAGACGACCGCATAGATCCCCCACATGAGCTTGGCGGTCTGCGCGATGCGGGGGGTGAGGCGGTCCGTTTCGGGTCCGGGAGCTTCGGCGCGGTACAGCTGCATTCCGCCGACGCCGAGAAGCGGCAGGATGGCGACCGCCAGTACCACGATGCCCATTCCGCCGATCCAGTGGGTCAAGCTTCTCCAAAAAAGAACGGCATGGGGGACCGATTCGATGTCGGTCAGGACGGTGGCGCCGGTCGTCGTGAACCCAGAGATCGACTCAAAAAAGCAAAAGACAAGCTCTTCAAATTTGCTGCGTCCAGGTTCGGCAAAGACGCCCTCAAACAGAAACGGCAAGGCGCCGAACAGCGCGACCGCCGTCCAACCGAGAGCGACGGCGGCAATCCCTTCGCGGTTTCGCAGCTCCGCGTTTCCCTTTAAAATGATCCGTCCGGCGAAACCGACTACAGCGGCCACAACAATCGACAAAAGGAACGAAGCGACGCCGGTCTCTCCGTGAACGCGGCTATAGTAGA
>CAXXJD010000001.1:0-12411 GCA_963665845.2 Candidatus Poribacteria bacterium | reverse complement strand
CTAAAATCGCGCTTGCCGTCGCCGTCTACAACCATTACAAGCGCATACAGACCGGCGACGACGGCTCCGACGTTGAGCTGGAGAAAAGCAATATACTGCTGATTGGACCGACCGGCGTCGGCAAGACGCTCTTGGCGCAGACGCTGGCGCGCGCGTTGAATGTGCCGTTCACCATCGCCGACGCCACCTCTCTGACCGAGGCGGGCTATGTCGGCGAGGATGTTGAAAACATCATACTCAAACTGCTGCAAGCCTCCGATTTTGACGTTGACCGCGCCGAAACCGGCATCGTTTATCTGGACGAAGTCGACAAGATCGCGAGCAAGTCGGAAAACCCCTCCATCACCCGCGACGTCTCCGGCGAAGGCGTCCAGCAGGCGCTGTTGAAAATTCTGGAAGGCTCCGTCGCCAATGTGCCGCCGCAGGGCGGGCGCAAGCATCCGCATCAGGAGTTTATCCAGGTCGACACCTCGCGCATACTGTTTATCGCGGGCGGAACCTTCACCGGTTTAGAAAAGATTGTTGAGCAGCGGCTTGGTCGGAAGTCGCTCGGTTTTGGCGCCGAGCTGCGCGACCGCGCCCATGACAGCGTCGGCGCCTCGCTGGCGCAGGTGGAGCCGAGAGACCTTGTGCGGTTCGGCTTCATACCGGAGCTGATTGGGCGGCTGCCGGTGGTGGCAAACCTGTATGAGCTGGATGAAGACGCGCTTGTTCGGATACTCACCGAGCCGAAAAACGCCCTTGTAAAGCAGTATCAGAAGTTCTTTGAATACGAGAATGTGAAGCTGACGATACCCGAAGCCGCGCTGCGCGAAATTGCCCGACAGGCGATACTGCGCGAAACAGGCGCCCGCGGGCTTCGCTCCGTCATGGAGAAAGCGATGCTGAATGTGATGTACCGCCTGCCGTCGCTTTCCCGGCGTTCAGGAGTGCGTCATCGGACCGGGAGTCGTGAGCGGAAACGAGGAGCCGTCGCTCATCTATAAAGACGAGGAAGCGTTGTCAGCCTAACCGCTTGGCGAACGCGGACGTCGTCTGCGCCGCCTCTAGATTCCCGCTTACGCGGGAATGCATGTCCTCGCGGAAGGGCAGTACTTACAAGCGATGATTTTGATTTTTAGAGCGCCGTTTTGGAATGCGAAGGCTCTCTGGGAAAACTCTGGATTCCCGTTTGCGCGGGAATGACGTCAGGCGGCTCCGACGTTTTAAGTCAATCATGAAGTTCATCGCATGAGCGTACTCCCCGCGGAAGCGGGGAACGAACCTGACCTTACGTCTTTAGTTGGGACATGCCGGCGGACGAACGCAGACGTCTTCTGCGACGCCTCTAGATTCCCGCTTACGCGGGAAGGACGGCTTGGTTAGCGGCGCCTTTTTCCCATGAATAAAGCGATCGTCGGTTCGAATGTCCCAACTTTAGGCGTGAGGTCAGGAACGAACTGGTTGACAACGCCTTTCCCACTGGCGGCGTTGATCAGCCGCCTGCCTCCTTTTCGGCAATCTTGGTGAGAATGTCCCCTAGGATGTTCTGAACCTGCGGCGCCTGCTCTTTGCGGTAGAACTCATCCAGGTCGTAGAGCTGGTTTTCCGACAACTTCCATATCACCTGTTCATCGCCGATGATGCGCGAGAGCCGCTGCCGGCGCCTCCAGTGGTCGTTCTCCTGTTTTTTTCATGAGCGCCTTTAGGGTCGGTTCGATGGCGGACGCTTCAAAACTGGCGATCGTCTCCACCATCTTGTCAACAACGGCGTTGTTCTTTTCCTTCTGTAAAGCGTCCACAAGGGCGTTGATGGTTGAGCGCCCGTTGCCGTGTTTTTGGATCGCTTGGACGATGCTCATCCGCACGATTTCATCCTCATCGGACAGCCGCTCAATGATCGTCGACGCGGGGGGTTTTCCTGTCCAAGAATTGCAGCGCATACGCCGCGGCGCGCCGCGCCAGCAGATCATTGGAGTCGAGACTGCTGAGAATAAAGCCGCGCTCGCCCTTTTCGCCGAGCTTGTACAGCGCGGCGGACGCTTCCGTACGCAGCCCCGCCGGGGCGGTTTCATCCTCTTGCAGCGTTTTCAAAAACGGAATCGACTGGGCGTCGGTCACATGCCCCAGAACGCGCAGCAGTTCCGTTTTCTCTTGCGCGTTGTACGAATCGGACAGTATCGCTTCTTTGAGTCCTGCAGCCGCTTTGGGACCGATGCGCGCCAGGACGCGCTGCACCTTTCGCCGCACCAGCGGCTTATGGTAGGAGTGGATCAGGTCCGGGACGCAGTCTTCGCCCAAAACGACGAGCGCGTCTTCAGCCGATTCGGAAAGAAAATCTTGACGTTTCAGAATTTGGACCATGCCCAGTATTGCCGATGGGTCTTGGCGCACCTCGCCGATGGATTTGTCCCGCATTTCGATGTATCTTTGCGCTTCCGAGGGGATGTTTCGCATCTTCTTTGCCGCGCGGTCGTACGCCACCGCTAGATACGCGCGCGCGATGGACCTTGTTTTCGGCTCTTTGTCGATCGATTTCTGAAAATCTTTCGCGGCCTGCGACGAGCTGTCGTTGATCAGCTGCTGTTTACCAACCTCATAATATGTAAAATCGGTTTCCTTGATTTCGCAGCCGACCAGCGCCGTCAAAAGCGCCGCAACAGCCGCGATTCGACCCGACCAGCGGAAAGCTCCGGAGCCGGGCAATTTACCTACCTGCACTTGCATTTCCTTTCTCTTCCATGCGCGAGCGGGCGCGCTTCGGTGTGGAACCTTCGGTGGAGGCGCGCAGCTGTCCGCATGCCGCCTCTATATCTTGTCCCTTGGTTTTGCGGACGGTCGCTCCGATGCCGCCGTCCAGCATAATCCGCTGGAACTTCAACACGGACGAGGCGCGCGGTCGGACATAGGAACTCCCAGGTATCGGATTGAACGGTATCAGATTCACTTTAGACGGAACATCCCGCAGCAGACGGCGCAGACGGTAAGCGTCTTCAGCCGTATCGTTCACATCGCGTATCATCGCATATTCTATCGTCAAACGCCGTTTCGAAGCTTCGATCCATTCCAGGCACGCCGCCAACACATTTGCAATAGTATAACGTCGATTGGACGGAATCAAATCGTTGCGCGTCTCGTCGGTCGTCGCGTTGAGAGACAGCGCCAGACCCGTCTTCAACTTCTCGCGCGCAAAACGGCGAATCGCCGGCGCTAAACCGGAGGTCGACACGGTGATCTTGCGCGCTCCAAGCGCAAACCCTTCCGGATGCGATAGAACGCGCAGCGCCGTCATCAAATTCTTGTAATTCGCCAGAGGCTCCCCCATGCCCATGAACACCATGTTTGTCAACGAGTCCCGACCGACGCGGCGGGACGCCTCCAGCGCCTGACCCAAGATCTCCCCCGCTGTCATATTGCGCCGCAGCCCCAAAAGAGCGGTCGCGCAGAACGAACATTTTTGACCGCACCCGACCTGGACTTGAAAACGCACAGCGTCAGGCGGGAGCCGTCCGGTATCAGAACCGACTCGACCTGTTCCCCGTCCTGCAGCTCCATCAGGTATTTCGTCGTTCCGTCGGACGAGACCCGCTCCGCGGCAACCTTCAACGCGGTCAGCGAGGCGGACTTCTCCAGCTCCGACCGCCATGCTTTCGGCAAATTGGTCATTTCGGAAAAAGCGGCGGCGCCGCGCCGGTAGATCCATTGGTACAGCTGCCGGCCGCGGTATGCGGGCTGACCGTTCTCTTCAGCCCATCGCTCCATCTCTTCTATGCTCATGCCGACGAGGGCGGTTGTGGCGTTCATGCGGGCGTCGCGTTTCTCCTTCGTTTTTCCGCTGTTAATATGATAGCGCCGATTCGGGCAGCAGTCGCAAAAACGCTTCATTTGCGAGCAGAACGCCGCGCCGCGTCAAGCGCAAGGCTCCGTCCGCCAGCGTCGTCAAGCCGAGGCGGGTGATTTGCTCAATCTCCGTTTGGAAGTCGTCCAGCAGGCACATTCCGTATCGTCGGGCGTATTCGGTTAGAGTAACTCCGCCGCGCATTCGCAGCCCCTGCCGAACCGTTTCAGCGCGCGCCGCCTTCCCGTCAAGCCGCTCCCGTTCAACGATCGGGTCGCGCCCCTCCTCTATCCGCTTGATATACGACTTTGTCCCGCGCGTGTTGGCTGTCCGCTCGCCGTTCAAATAACTGCATGCCCCCGGACCGATTCCCGCGTGCGGTTCGTTGCGCCAGTAACGCAGATTATGCTCGCATTCGCTGCCGAGCCTGGCAAAATTGGACAGCTCGTAATACGGATACCCCGCCCGCTCCATCGCATCCAGCGTCCACTCATACATTTCGGCTTGAAGGTCCTCGTCGGGAAGGGAGAGGCGGCCTTGGCGGTTCCAGTAATGAAACACGGTTTTTGGCTCAATCGTCAGGTTGTAAATGGACAGATGTTCAGGGTCAAGAGAGCGGGCGCGCCGCGCATCCTCCCGCCATTTACGCATCGTCTGACCAGGGAGGGCGAATATCATGTCGAGGTTGATGTTTTCAAAGCCGGCGTTTCGCGCGTTCCGGTAAGCCGTCTCGATCTGCTCTGAAGAATGCGTCCTGTCCAGCTGTTTCAGCGCCGCGTCATCGAAGGTTTGCGCGCCGATGGAGAGGCGGTTGACGCCCGCGTTTCGATAGGCGCGCAGGCGCGGTTCGTCCGACGTCTCTGGGTTCGCTTCAAGGGTGATCTCCGCCTGCGGTTCCATGTTGAAGGAGCGGCGCAGCGCCTCCATGAGCCTGTTCATCTGCCCGCCGTTCAAACAGAGAGGGCGTTCCTCCTCCGAAGAAAACGGTCTTGACGGCTCCTAGAACCGCCGACCCGACCCGCTCCGCTTCCGTCTCCAGCGCCGACAGAAACGGCGCTGTCAGTTCGGGGCGCATCGGGTAGGTGGCAAAGTCGCAGTAGCGGCATTTGCGCAAACAGAACGGGATATGGACATAGAGGCTGATGTCAGGGTTCAAGGGTTCCATACCTGTTCATGATCGGTTTGATATGGTCAAAGCGTATCCAGCGCCGAAGCGTGTTGCGGGGGGCGTCCGGATCGTTTGACCAGTAGATCCAGACCGCCTTGCCCTTGACAACATCGTACGGAACCGGACCCCCAAGCGCGGCTGTCCTGCGAGGTTGAGCCGATTGTCGCCGACCGCAAAGTAATGGCGGTCCGGGACCTTGAAAACGGCGTCTTCCCGTATGCCTGCGGTAGGAACGGCTGCGCGTAAATGTCCACTGCAGCGTCTCCGTGTTTTGGTACAGGACGCCGCGCATGATTCTCCCCTCCCGGTTGTCCGCCTCGACAATATAGTACTCTTTGACAGGGAGTCGGCGGTCGTACTCCCTGCCCTTCCCTGCGATGCGCAGCCGATAATGGGTTCCGTCCTCCGTTGCCATGGCGATCGGCTCTTCGTCGAACAGCTCCGTTTCAACCTGTTCCCGTTCGATGTACTCTTGAACCGATTCCCAGGCGCCGGGATGCTCCAAATAGTACGGCGCAAGCGACCAATGGGATCTAAACGGCGGAAAATGGGAGGCTGCATTTTTATGTTGAAACGGCTCATCGTTCGCATACGGAAGCGGCTTCGCGTATTCTTCGTTCAAAAGCCGCTTGCTGTTGATGAGCAGCGAGTTGCCGCCGACGGCGATCGTATCGCCCGGCTTCGCAACGGACACGCTTGATAAAATGCTCTAGCGGGCTGTGTTTAGGGCTAAAGACAAACACATCGCCCGCCTGCGGTCCGCGGAAGTCGAACAGGCGTGTGGAGGTCGCCGGCAATTTGGCGCCGTAGCTGAATTTCAGCACCAACACCCGGTCGCCGGCGAACAACGTATTTTCCATAGACCCTGAGGGTATCTTATACGGCTCGGCGATAAACGGGCGAATGAAACCAAAGACGACGATAAACGCCATCATGAGTATCTGCGCCCAGTCCATGATGACCGAGGTTGCGCACGTCTATCTTTTTTTCAGCAGGCGATTCATTGTCTGTACGTTTTTTTGCGACATCTCTTTCCACCGGCCTTATGATCAGTTGATGCGTTTTGCGGTTTTCATTCGTCCATCGAGAGCGCGGCGGTGAACGCCTCCTGCGGCACTTCGACGCTGCCGACCGCTTTCATGCGTTTGCGCCCCTCTTTCTGCCGTTCCAGCAGCTTTCGTTTACGGGTGATGTCCCCGCCGTAACATTTCGCGGTGACATTCTTTCGGATCGCTTTGACCGTCTTGCGCGCGACGACCCGCCGTCCGATGGCGGCTTGTATCGCCACAATCGAAAAACTGGCGCGGAATGACCGCCTGCAGCTTTTCAGCCAGCGCGCGCCCCCGCTCGCCCGCCTTCTCTTTGTGAATGATGAGCGACAGCGCATCGAGAGGCTTTCCGTTTAGGAGAATGTCCAGCTTCACCAGATCCGACTCGCGGTAACCAATCAGCTCGTAGCTCATGGAGCCGTAGCCGCGCGTGGACGATTTTAAACTTGTCAAAAAAGTTGACGACCATTTCGCTCAACGGCAGCTCGTAATGGATCGCCGCGCGCGTCGGCGTGAGATACTCCAGCGATTGGTAGGTCCCCGCGGCGGCTTTCGCACAGCTCCATTGCCGCGCCGATATATTCGGCGGGGACGCTCAACTGAACCGACGCGCGCGGCTCTTCGATGGACGCCAACTCGCCCAGCCCCGGCATATCGGACGGATTCTCGATCTCCAACACATCGCCGCCGTTCGTCAAAACCTGATACCGGACATTCGGAGCCGTCGTGATGAGCGTTAGATCATACTCCCGTTCAAGCCGCTCCCGCACAATGTCCATATGTAACGGACCGAGAAAACCGCACCGAAAACCGAAGCCGAGAGCGTCCGAGGTTTCCGCCTCATAGGTGAAGGAGCTTTCGTTCAGGCGCAGCTTGTCCAGCGCCTCCCGCAGCGCCGAAAAGTCGGAGCTGTCCGCCGGGTAGAGACCGCAGAAAACGAACGGCTGCATGTCGCGGTAGCCTGGGCATGGCTGCGCCGTCGGAGTTTCCGCGGTCGGTGATCGTGTCGCCGATGCGCGTTTGGCGGATGTCCTTGATGTTCGCGGTGATATACCCGACCGAGCCTGCTCTCAGTTCCTTGACCGGCGTCATGCGCGGCGCGAAGACGCCCACCTCCGCCGACTCGCGTTCGTCGCCCGCCGCCATCAAACGTATCGGCATCTTGCTGCGCAGCGATCCGTCCATCACGCGGACGCACATGACGACGCCGCGGTACGTGTCGTAATGCGAGTCGATGACGAGCGCTTTTAAGGGGGCGTTCAGATCGCCGGACGGGGGAGGAATCCGCTGAACGACCGCCTCCAGCGCGTCTTCTACTCCGACGCCGTTTTTGGCGCTGATTTGCAGTATCTCTTCAGCGGGCGTTCCCAACAGGTCTTCAATCTCTTCAGAAACGAGATCGATTTGAGCGGAGGGCAGATCAATCTTATTCAGCACAGGGACAATCTCCAGCCCCTGCTCCAGCGCCAAGGTGGCGTTGGAGACGGTCTGCGCCTGTATTCCTTGCGCGGCGTCCACCAGCAGCAAGGCGCCTTCGCAGGCGGCGAGGCCTCCTTGAAACCTCATAGGTGAAGTCCACATGCCCCGGCGTGTCGATCAGGTTCAGCCTCATATTCGCTGCCGTCTTTTGCGGCGTAGGACAAGCGGGCGACCGCCGCCTTGATCGTGATTCCGCGTTCCCGTTCAAGGTCCATCGTATCGAGAGCCTGATCGCGCATCTCCCGTTCGTCCAGAGCGCCGGTCGTTTCAAGCAGGCGGTCGGCGAGCGTCGACTTGCCATGATCAATATGGGCGATGATGCAAAAATTGCGCGTTCGTTTCATTTTTTAAAGTATCTCATCGTATAGTCGGCAAAGCTTTTTCGGTGATGACGCCCCATCCATGTTCCCGCTCCACATATCGGCGCCCGGCGTCGGCTAAGGCGCGCTGCCGATCCCTGTCCTTTAATAACGATATAACCTCTTGGGCGAATTTGTCTTGATCATTTGCTTCCAGCAGCTCATGTCCGTTTCGGGCGCCGCAGCCCTGCCTTCCGAGCGGCGTGGTTACAACCGGCAGCTTCATCGCCATCGCTTCCAGATTTTTGGTTTGAACGCCGGAGCCGCAGAACATCGGCGCGGCGAAGATGTCCGCCTCCTCAAAATAAGGGCGCAGATCGGGCGCCGCGCCTGTAACAACAACGCCGTTCCGTCCGTTCAATCGGCGCAGCGGCCGCGGCGGGCTGGTACCCCGCCAAGATAAGCCGCGCGTCCGGAAACGCCTCCCGCACCTTCGGCAGCGTGTCATGCGCAAGAAACATCGCCGCGTCCGTGTTGGGAAAGTAGTTCATCGTCCCGGTGAAAAGAATCGTCGGCGGACCTTTTCGCTCTGGACGGGAGGGGGAGAAGTAGTCTAAGTCGACTCCCTGCGAGACGATGTCAAGCCGCGCGTCCGGCGCCGTCTCATGGATCGCGTCTCGGTCGTCCGCGGCGATGACGACGGTACGGTCGAACGCCTGAATAATCTCCGCTTCATACCGCCGCGCCCGTTTCTCTTCGATCCTCAGGAGCGGTCGGTTGAGCGGGTTGCGTTCGCGCTCCATTCGCCGGCGCAGGTTCATCGCCATCGAATCGCACAGGTCTAACAGCTTCGGCAGCGGCTCCTCCGCCACATACCGCCCCATGCGAAAAAGCGAGGCATGGACGGCGTCCGGCGCGCTTTCGTCGATGGCTTCCCGCACCGCGTCCGCCATTTGCGTCGATCTCCACATGGCGTTCTTGAAGCGGCTCGTTTCCGAACAGGCTCGCGGCGGCGCGCGCCCGCGCCTTTCCATGCGGAATGCGGCGCGGCGTATATCTCGGCGCACATCTCGCGCAGCGGTCCGAGATTGTCCAGTTCGCTTCGCTTTTCAAAAAACGCCGCCAGCGCGATTCGATACTTTTCCTGCAGTCCGCGTATGAAATGAAACGCGCGGATTCGGTCCGCCCCGATGAGGCGGATACGGCAATCGCAAACTGAGGAACAGAAGATTTTTCAAGCTAAGCGTTCCGCCCGCAGCACAGTTTGAATTTCTTGCCGCTGCCGCATGGACAGGGAGCGTTCCGCCCCACTTTTTTGCCGGTTGAGCTGCGGGGGGCGCGTCTCTGCGGCGGCGCCGCTCCGTTGCTCTTCCCGTTGGCTGTTGGCGCGGGCTGCTGCGGCGCCGTCTGAAGCTGAACGCGGTACACATACTGCGCGGCGTCCTCGTAAATGCGCGTCAACATGTTTTGAAAAAAGCGCAAAGCCCTCGTTCTGAAACTCAATGAGCGGATCGCGTCCGGCGTAACCTCTAAACCCGATCCCCTCCTGAATGTAATCGATGTTGTGAAGATGCGACATCCAGTGGTAATCGATCCGATCCAGCAGGATGAGACGCTCGATCTCGCGCATGACCTCCTCGCCCAGCTCCCGCTCCCGCTCCTCATACCGCTTCTGGAAAATCTGAAGCAGCGTCTCTTGAAATCTCATCGCGCGGCGTCTCTCGGTTGATGAGATGCGCCGGCGGAGGCTCCACGCCGCACTGCCGCTCCATCCATGTCCGCAGCGCCTCGGCGTCCCACTCCAGCTGGTCGTCTTCGGGCAGCGTTTCGTCCATCTTGGCGGTGAGCGCATCCTCCACCATCTGAAGCCATGTCTTCGCGCAGGCTTTCCTGTTCGATGGCGCGGTCGCGCAGATCGTACACCATATCGCGCTGCTGGCTCAAAACATTGTCGTATTTGAGGATCTGTTTGCGCGCCTCAAAATGGTTCTGTTCAACCCGCTCCTGCGCCTTCTGTATCGACTTGGAGAACCACTTATGCTCCATCGGGACATCCTCTTCGATGCGGAACTTGTCCATCATCCCCGCCATGCGGTCGGAGCCGAACTTGCGCATCAGGTCGTCTTTCAAGCGACAGGTAGAAACGGGAGGCGCCGGGGTCGCCTTTGACGCCCAGAACGCCCGCGCAGCTGGTTGTCGATGCGCCGCGAGTCATGCCGTTCGGTTCCGATCACATACAGCCCGCCCAGTTCGAGGACGCCGTCCGCCAGTTTGATGTCCACCCCGCGGCCCGCCATGTTCGTCGCGATGGTGACCGCATGTTTTTGCCCGGCATGGGCGATGATTTCGCCCTCCTTCGTATGCTCCTTCGCGTTCAGGACGCGGTGGGCGATGCCGCGCTTTGTCAGCTCGCGGCTGAATTCAACCGACGCTTCAATGGAGATGGTGCCGACCAGAACAGGGCGGCCCGCGTTGAAATTCTCCGCTATGTCGTTGATGACCGCTTGTACCTTGCCTCGATGGTTGCGGAAGACCAGGTCGTCGCGGTCGTCCCGGATCATCGGCATGTTGGTCGGCACGACGACCACATCCAAGCCGTAGATTTGGTGAAACTCGCTCGCTTCGGTCGCCGCGGTACCTGTCATCCCAGACAGCTTTTCGTACATGCGGAAATAGTTTTGAAAGGTGATGCGCGCCACCGTCTGGCTCTCCTCAACGATGCGCACCTTTTCTTTCGCCTCAATCGCCTGATGCAGCCCGTCGCTGAATCGGCGCTCCGGCTGCATGCGCCCCGTGAACTCGTCCACGATGACGACCCGCCCGTCGGTCACCACATAATCCACATCGTTTTGGTACAGATAATGCGCGTTCACCGACTGCATGATGTGATGCAGCAGGTCGATATTTTCAGGGTCGTACAGGTTTTTTAAAGAGAAAGCGTTTTCAAGCAGGTCGATGCCGTCGTCGGTCAAGGAGGCGGAGCCGCGCTTGGAGCGTTTTTCATCGATCTCAAAATGCTTCTCTTTTTTCAAACGGGAGACGACGCGCGCGATGCGCGGATATTCCGCTTTTCTCCTTCCGGCGCTCCGAGATGATATGCGGCGTCCGCGCCTCGTCAATCAAGATGCTGTCCACCTCGTCCACAATGGAGTAATGCAGTTCCCGCTGCGTCTTCTCTTCGATAGAGCGGGCGCTGCTGTGGTCGCGCAGATAATCGAACCCGAACTCCGAATTGGTGCCGTAGGTGATGTCGCACTCGTACGCCGCTTTTTTAACACTTCGGGGGCGCCCCTCTAGGGTGATGCCGACCGTCATGCCGAGCGCCTTGTAGATCTGCCCCATCCAGTCGGCGTCTCTCTGCGCCAGAAACTCGTTCACCGTCACGACATGGACGCCGCGCCCGGTCAGCGCGTTCAGATAAACAGGCATCGTGGAGGTGAGCGTCTTGCCCTCCCCCGTCCGCATTTCGGCGATGCGCCCTTGATGAAGAACAACTGCGCCGAGAATCTGAACGTCATACGGACGCTCGCCAATCTGCCGCCATGCCGTTTCGCGCACCACAGCGAACGCCTCCGGCAACAGATCGTCGGTCGTTTCGCCGTTGGAGAGCCGTTCCCGAAATTCTGCCGTCTTCGCCGACAGCTGTTCGTCTGTCAGGTTTTTCACTGACGGCTCCAGCGCGTTCACCCGCTCCACAACATGGCGCAGTTTTTTCAGGTCGCGGTCGTTTTTTGACCCGACGATTTTTTCTAATACGTAGCTTAACATGGCTCTACCCCCGCCTTTCGCCTCCCCGTTCCTGCCGTCTTTCATTAAAACGTTGTCTCCCCAAATTCGTTGCCTTAAATCGATATAGATGATCGCGTTGCCGACCGAGACGCCGCTAAAGAAATACGAAACGGACGCCCATAAGGTCAAGATCAACACGGACGCGCCGATCCAAACCCCAATCTGAAGCGGCAATTCATCAAGCGGCGCCGGCGGAGCCGACAACGAGAAAAAGCTGCCGAACAACGCAACAGACGCCTCCGCTATCCCGCCCAGCGCTGCAGCCTGCGTCAACAAAAACAGCCCCGCCAACGACGCCCCCGCAAAGAGAGACGCCGACAGCGCCGACATGAGCAGCGCAGCAGCTTCATAAAAAAGAACGCGCCATCCCTGCGACCATGCCATCGATGTCAGCTGGTAGGAGGTTTCGATGCCGCTGTCGCCGCTGACGCCGGCGACGGCGGGCAGAAGGCAGCAGCCCGACCGCCCATAGAAACAGCGAAAACACCAGCAGCAATCCGACCAGCAGCCCCGGTATGAGCGTCAGCATTCCCAGCCCCGTCCACCAGTTGCCGAGAAGTTTGCCGAGCGCCCCGCCGAGATACGCCAGTCCAAGAAAGCGCCGCCGGTAGGAGCGTCAAGACGGCGAGCGGCGCCAGTACCGCTTTGAGCGTCCGCCATGACGCCCGTTTTGCCTCCGCAAAAAAAATCGCCCTCCAGCTGAAGAATCGTCAAGCGCGCCGAGGCGGCGGAGCCAGGGATCGCTGCCAGAGCCGCCGCGGCGCACACCAGCGCGGTTTTCATCGGCGTGAACGGACCCCAGAACCGCGC